>NZ_JBXAFB010000003.1:484088-492714 GCF_058792595.1 Cytobacillus sp. MT66 | reverse complement strand
AAAATAAGGGTGGAGAAAATTTGTTGATTTTCTTCCACCCTTATTTAATTTAGGGACTTATCAGACAGCCCCTTTTTATTTGAATTTGAAAGGAATAATAAAATAAGGAAAATAAATGGAAAGACTATAGGTGGAAATAAAGACTTTTGAATACAGTACGGCTGGTGAAACAAAAATGAAATCAATGAGTAAACTTGAGGCAGTTATGTGGAGCATAGCATTGCCTGGCTTTAGCCAATTATTAACAGGTCAATTATTTAAAGGTACCTTTTTTGTCTTGCTTGAAATCATTATAAATGTTTTCAGCAATTTTAATACGGCTATTATGTTTAGTTTTCTTGGTAAAATAGACGAGGCCTTTTGGGTCATTGATTACCAATGGCTGATGTTTTACCCATGTCTTTATATGTTTGCTATGTGGGATGCCTATCGCGCAGCTATGCCAAGTGATGAAAAGCTTTCGTTTCTTCCGTTCGTATTTTGTGCGTATTCTGTCACTGTCGGGCTAATGGTTTCAAGCAATGTCAGCATGTTTGGAGTCAAGCCAGGCCCGGTTTTCTTCCCAATGATGTGTTTAATTCCAGGACTTGCTGCGGGATTTTTTGTAAGGTGGCTCATACTTGCATTTAGAAAGAAAGTGTAAAAAGGCTCGGAAGGCTGCATTATCTGGGCCTTATTTCCCGTATTATAAATAATATTTGCAAACCCCCAAAAAACGTTTATATGCAGTCGTACAGTTGTAGTGAAGTAAAGCGGCCGCGACGAAAATAAACTTTGGGGTGAAATAACATGAAATGGTTATCAAAAAAGGAATTCAATAAAATAGCAAAAACTGCCTTAGCAATGACAATTGCGGGTTCTATCACATTATCCTCTACATATGCATTTGCATCTGAAAATACAGATCAATATAAAACAGTTGAAATGCCGAACGTAAATTCAAATGAAACTGTTCAAACAGAAAGTAAGGACTTGGACACAGCAGCTGCTGATGTAACGGCAGAAAAACCTTCTCTTCTGCCAGGTGACTTTTTCTATTTTGTAAAGGTGACTATGGAAAAAATCAAGCTAGCTCTTACTTTGGACGATAAAAAAGAAGCAAAGCTGCTTGCTGAATTTTCCGCAGAGCGTTTAGCTGAGGCCGAAGCACTCTTAGCGGATGGCAAAGAAAAAGAAGCCATTGAATTAATACAGAAATCTGCAAGCCATTTAACCAATGCAGAAGATATTTTAGATGAAAACAAATCAGATGATTCTTCAAAAGAAAAGGAAGAAATCAGCCAAGAAGACAGCGAAAAACAGACCGATGAAACTGCAAATAAACAGACAGATGAAAATACAGAAGAATCAGCGGATTTAGATGAAAATGAAGCTGGCATTGAACCATTTGATGAAGTAGAAGATCTGCTTTCGCAAAATATTATTGCCCTCAAGCATGCTATGGAAAAGGTAAAGAATCCAAAAGCGAAAGCTGCGCTGCAAAAGAACATAGACAAAAGCTATGCCAAATTAGCTAAGAAAATTGAAAAAATTGAAAAGAAATATGCTGATAAGGAAAAAACAAAAGCAAAGAAAGCTTCAGCTGAAGAAACACAAAGCGCAGCAGATACAAACGATTCAGCTAAAATTGAAGAAAAGCAGCCTGTTGGGCCTCCTGTAAAAGAAGATTCTAAAAAAGAGCAAGATAAAAAAGACCTGAAAGCTTTCGAAAAAGCAGCAAAAGAAGCTGAAAAGGCAAATGCTAAAGAAGTAAAAGAAGCAGCAAAGCAAGCCGCAGAAGCTCAAAGAGCCGAAGCAAAAGCTGAACGCGATGCTGCTAAAGAAGAAGCAAAAGCCAATCGGAAAGCTGCATTAGAGGCAGCGAAAGCTAAACGTGAAGAAGCAAAAGAGGCAGCAAAAGCTAAACATGAAGAAGCAAAGGTTAAGCATGAAGAAGCAGTGCAAGCCCATAAAGCAAAGAAACAAGAACAGAAACATGCTAAACATGAAAATAATAATAATCAATAAAGAACTCAACAGGGGAAAAGAGGCCAAAATGGCTTCTTTTTCCTCCTTCACCCCTATAAACCCATTCCTATCTTCGTATGATATAATGTGTTTTGTGTAAGGGGTGAGACTTTTGTTAAGTTTGTTCTTTTTAACGAAAAAACGAAAAAAAACACTAGAAGAAACAGTGGAACTAATACAGCAGGGTGATCATGTTTTACAAAATGAACTTATCCATTCATACAAACCATTTATTGCAAAAACAGTATCTTCTGTATGTAAAAGATATATATATGAATCAGATGATGAATTTAGCATTGGTCTTATTGCTTTTAATGAAGCCATTCAAAAATACTCCTCGCAAAAGGGGAGTTCTTTATTAAGCTTTTCTGAAGTCCTGATTAAACGAAGGGTCATTGACTATATACGATCACAAGCAAGACATCAAAATCTTAATATTGATATAAATCATAATCAAGAAGATTCAGATGATCAGAGCGGGTCAATCATCGATAATGAGCTTGCCATTGATGACTTTAAAAGAAAAACTGATGAGCAGCATCGAAGAGATGAAATTCTCCAGTTTAATGAGGTTCTGCAAAATTATGAATTATCCTTCAATGATTTAGTACAGCAATCGCCAAAACATGCCGATGCACGGAAAAATGCGATGATGGTGGCAAAAATAATTGCTGATAAAGAGGAACTTAAAAATATATTAATAGAGAAAAAAAGGCTTCCTATTAAACAGCTTGAAAGCTATGTATCTTTAAGCAGAAAAACAATTGAGAGAAATAGAAAATACATAATTGCCATTTCCCTGATTCTTATTGGAGATTATGTTTATTTAAAGGATTATATCAAAGGGGTGTTAGAAACGTGAAGACTGGAGTAATAATGGAAATTAATGAACGTTTTTTAACGCTTTTAACCCCAGATGGTGAATTTCTTCAGGCAAAAAAGCTTGAAAGACACTATCAAATTGGGCAGGAGATTGATTTTTTTCCTGTTGAACAGGAAGAAGTCGAAAAGCGGTCAATTTTATCAATTTTTCAAGGAATAACAGCAAAGCTTGTCTTCGCAGCAGCGCTGGTTTTTATGTTAGTAACAGCTTCCGTTATCCCTTTTAACGGGAAAAATGAGGTATATGCCTATATGTCTATAGACATTAATCCAAGTATGGAACTGGCTTTAAATGAAGAATATCAGGTTATAGACATTAATCCTTATAATGAGGAAGCAAAACAAGTTGTTGAAAAACTTAGTAATTGGAAAGAGAAAGATGTTCATATCATTACAAAGCAAATTATTGAAGAAATAGAAAAACAAGGATACACAGAAAAAAATCATGAAGTTGTCATCGCAACTGTTTTTGTTGAAGAAAAAACAAAAGAAAATGATCAGCGCTGGCAGAAGGAAATTACTCAAATTCAAAGTAATATTAGGCATGAAAATATAGAAGTTGAGGTTGTACAGGGGACAAAGGAAGAAAGAGAAAAGGCCAAAGAAAAGGGTATAACAACAGGTGCCTTAAAGAAGAAACAATTAGAGGCAAAGCCGAAAGAAACAAAAGAGCAAAATCAAAAGGCAAGACCGATCAATCCTGACAAACAGGAACAACAGGATAATGAAAAGTTGTATCCATCGAGTAAGAAGGGTCATGAAAACGGAAAACAAATTCCGCCTGGACAAGAGAAGAAAACCAGCGATCAAGCTGGCAGACAGAGTCCTTCTAGACAAGAGAAGAAAACAAGTGAACAAGACAGCAAACAAATCCCGCCTGGCCAGAAAAAAAAAATAACTCAGGAAAATAAAGTTATTCAGGAAAACAGCAATAACCAGGAAAAAAAAATCCCTCCTGGGCAAATGAAAAAACAAGATAACCGTTCTTCTGTCAATGAAAACAAATCACAGCAAGAATGGAATGACAAAAAGGACAGCAAAGATCAACATAAACAGCCAGGCAAAGAAAAACAAAAAGAAGAAAAAAAGAATAATTAAAATTAGGGGGTCAGTCCCCCAGTGGTTTAAGCAATAGGACACTGGGGGACTGACCCTGTTTGATTTGCAGCTTATAGATTATTCTTGCCTGCTATTTGTGCTTGTGCCTGTTTTACAAGTCTTTTTGTGATTTCTCCTCCAACGGAACCATTACCGCGGGAAACTGTATCAGCTCCCAGGTTAACGCCAAATTCTTGGGCAATTTCATATTTCACTTGATCTAAATACTGTTCGATTCCAGGGACAAGCAATTTATTACTGCTATTAGCCATGATTTTCACTCCAATTTATTGAGATAACAGAGATTTACTTTCCTCTGTAATTGTAGTATGTTTTCATATTGTAATAAAAATGAGTGGAAATTTTTTCGGAAATTCTATATGATAAAGCTTACGAAATCGTTTGAAGGGATCTGTCATGCATGTGGAAAAAGGTTAGAGCCTGGATTAGCAAACGGACGCCAGCTCAAGTAATTACCGGCTATTATTTGTTAGCTGTTACGGCATCCGTTCTGCTTCTACTAATACCGGCCGTTCACAAAACGGGGGTAGAAGTCCGGTTCGTTGATTCTGTATTTACTGCTGTCAGTGCAGTAAGTGTAACGGGCTTAACCTCAATAAATATTTCAGAAACGTATAGTGTGTTTGGCTATTTTGTTATCATGTTTATTATGCAATTCGGCGGCGTTGGAATTATGGCCTTGGGCACGTTTTTCTGGATGCTTTTGGGCAAAAAAATCGGTTTAAGGAGCCGCCAGCTAATTATGGCTGACCATAATCAGATTACACTTTCGGGCCTTGTACACTTAATAAAAGAAATTATAAAAATTATTTTTGTTATAGAGATCATTGGTGCATTAATATTAGGACTGCACTTTTTCAATTATTATCCTACCTGGAATGAGGCATTTTTACACGGCTTATTTGCTGCTGTCAGCGCCACTACGAATGCTGGAATGGATATTAACGGGGCCTCGCTGGTCCCTTATGCTGATGATTATTTTGTGCAGCTAATCAATGTACTTTTAATTGTACTAGGCGCTATTGGCTTTCCAGTCTTAATTGAAGTAAAGGCATATTTATTCCGAAAAAAAAGCGATTCAGGCCTTCAATTTCGTTTCAGCTTATTTACAAAACTGACGACAGTAACGTTTTTAGGACTGCTTATTTTTGGAACGGTCTTTATTTTTATATTAGAATTTCAGCATTTCTTTAGAGGAATGACATGGCATAAAAGTTTTTTCTATGCCTTCTTTCAAGCAACCACGACACGAAGCGGCGGATTATCTACAATGGATATTAGCGAATTTACGCTGCCGACATTGCTTGTACTTAGCATCTTAATGTTTATCGGAGCTTCCCCGAGTTCTGTTGGCGGAGGGATTCGAACAACGACGTTTGCTTTAAATATTTTATTTATTTATCATTTTGCCAAAGGACAGCGTCATATTAAAGTGTTTAATCGTGAGCTGCATGAGGGAGATATTCTAAAATCTCTTGCTATCACCATGCTGGCATTTATTATGTGTTTTACCTCTGTTGTCTTAATCAGTGTTTCAGATCCGGAGCAGCAGCTCATTGCAATTATTGTAGAGGTGTGTTCCGCTTTTGGTACAACAGGGCTATCGATGGGGATTACACCAGATCTCAGCTCGTTCGGGAAGATCATCTTAATGGTTCTCATGTTTATTGGAAGGATTGGGTTAACTTCTTTCCTGTTTATCATTGGCGGAAAGGAAAAGAAGACAAAGTATCATTATCCGAAGGAAAGGGTTATTACCGGATAATAAAAAGGGATGAAATTTTTTCATCCCTTTTTTTAATCTTGCCCCTTACCGGCATCGAAAGTAGGATGCATGAAAGGACTCGCTTGTGGGCGTCTTTTTTCTTCGAGAAGTTCTTTATTTTCTGAAGTGTTCCAGCCAATGTCATTCGTCGGGTGAACCCATTCATCGCCAGCCATAATTGCTGGGTCGGTATCTTCACTCCAATTTTCCAAAGGAGAGTTTTCAGAGGCATAGTAGCTATCACCAATGATGACACCTTTTGAATTTTTAAATGGCGGCTGCATTTTAATGCCAGTACCCTTAAAGCTAGGGGCAGAAATTTGATGGGGAAGGGTTTCGTCAATACTTATTTTTTCTAACTTCTTCTTATTTTTACTCAAAGCAGTCATTCCTTTTTTGTTTATATTTTGTAATAAAGCATGCATTTATGACACTTTCTTGATGGTAAGTTCAAGAATCTGTATGAATGAAAATGAGAGAGAAGCAGAAGATATAAATGTACAAACTCTTTAGGAGGATGCGCATATGGCAAAAAGAAAAGCAGAGTTTGATGCTGCTCTAAAGCATTCAAAGACACCTAAGAAAAATATTGCTGAGACAGAATTCTCAGCAGAATTTGCAAACGGGGAAAACCCAATGAAGGGTGCAAACCGCAACTCTAAGCAGGGAAGAAAGGGCAGGTCCTGAGTGAAGAAAAACACTGAGAATGAAAAAAAGGAAAGCTTAAATGTTGAATTTGGGATGGAGTTTGGTGATGTTAATGCAAGCAAACTGTTTGAAATCCCATTCATGAATGAGGAAAAAACGGATAAGAATAAGAAAAAGTGTTAAAAAAACCGGCTTTGCGCCGGTTTTTTAAATTTCTGCAGTATCAAAAAATAAAGGCTGTTCCGTACTTGGATTAAAATAAACCAATAAGCTGGAACGCTGTCTCTCAATCACACCATCAGCTAAATAGGTACTTAATCGGAAAGGGAAGCTTTCCCATATTGTGTATTTATAAATTTCTTTTTCATTTAAATGTAAGTCTGCAAATTCAGTTCCTAAGCGATCTGGGTTTTTTAATACATCCTTATAAAAGGAAGATCTAGCCGATTTATCTTCATTAGATGCCTCTGTTGCCCACCATGATTTCCTTGGTTTATATTTCTGCCTTGATAGATAGTCATACTTCATCAATCCCTTGATAATCTCCAAATCAGGTACTTGTCTATATTCAAGGAACTCATAGAGACGTTTAAACAGGTCCTCCAATTGATGGCCAATTCTTGACCAGCCTTTCTCTTCCCAGTAGGAACCAAACTCCTGGAAGAAGTCAAATGGCGTTTCAAAGATATGGGTAACAAGGTATTCAACCGATGTATCCATCCGATGGTCATTCCAATACTTCTCAAGAACATCCTCCACTTGTTTGATTTTGATAATTTCTTCAAATGTAAGGACATTATTTCCAAGCATTTCATATGGTGAATGATCCATATATACATATTTGTATTCATCAGCTCTAATTCTCAAACCTGTACCTCTTAAGAGCTTAAGAAAACCGAGCTGCAGTTCTTCTGGGCGCAAGGCAAAAACATCGTTAAATGTTTTTCGGAAGGAAGTGTAGTCTTCTTCAGGCAGTCCTGCAATCAGATCTAAATGCTGATCAATTTTACGGCCATCTTTCACCATGGTCACCGTGCGTTTTAGCTTTTCAAAGTTCTGCTTTCGCATCACAAGCTGATTTGTATAGTCATTTGTGGACTGGACCCCAATTTCAAAGCGGAATAATCCGGCAGGTGCTTCCTGGTTTAAAAATTCAATGACCTCAGGGCGCATAATGTCCGCAGTAATTTCAAATTGAAAGACAACTCCCGGTGTATGTTCATCAATTAAAAAGCGGAACATTTCCATGGCATAGCTTCTGCTGATATTAAAGGTACGGTCAACAAACTTAATCGTTTTGGCTCCATTATCCATTAAATATCGGATATCCTCTTTTATTTTCTCACGATCAAAGTAACGGACACCAACTTCAATGGATGATAGGCAGAATTGACAGCTAAAAGGACAGCCGCGGCTTGTTTCAATATAAGTAACCCTTTTTGATAAGTGAGGGATATCCTCTTCAAATCGAAAAGGTGAGGGCATTTCCCGAAGATCCAGCTTATTTCTCTGCGGGTTGATTTTAATTTGTTCACCCGTCCTATAGGCGATGCCAGGCACAGCTTCAACTGTGTTGTCTTCTGAAAGCTCCGTTAATAATTGTTTGAAGGTTTCTTCCCCTTCGCCAATGACAATGAAATCAAATTCGTTTACTGTTTTCATCCAGTCCATGACATCATAGGAAACCTCCGGACCTCCAGCAACGATATGAATGGACGGATTTATTTTTTTAATCATTTTAACGACCTTAATGGTCTCTTCAATGTTCCAGATATAACAGCTAAAGCCAAGAACATCAGGCTTTTTGCGGATCAGATCGGTGACAATGTTCATAATCGGATCCTTAATAGTATATTCCGTCAGCTCAATATCAAATTCGGGCTGTGCATAGGCTTTAAGATAACGAATAGCAAGATTTGTATGAATATATTTTGCATTTAAAGTAGAACAAATGATTTTCATGGTGAAACTCCTTTAACGTATTGAAACATCAACATGTAATTATAACTCATTGTTGACAAAATGAGTAGTCATGAAACCTCAAAATCTTCAGCAAACATATTGACTAGATCAAAAAAGAAGGTTTATAATATATATCTGACATAAATAATTTATTCTTTCATGTTATCCGCAAACTTGAAGTGTAAGCAAAAAAATTTAATACTACTATCTTGTCCCAGTAGCTCAGCAAAGCGTCCGCACCAT